>NZ_CP138999.1:0-2500 GCF_044597005.1 Maribacter sp. R86514
AAAAATGGTTGTGTAATTAATAATAGTGTGTACATTTGCACCCCGCAAACGAGGAAGATGATTTTGGAATCGGGAGTTGGAAATAGGTTCTTGGATATGTTGTTTTGTTCTGGCGAAAAAAAAAAGAAAATAATTTTTTTTCGATAAAAGTTGTCAGGTTAAAAAACAGTTGTATATTTGCAGCCGCTTAGGGAAACACCTAAGGGAAACGAAGTCGGAAAGTCATGGGATTTGAAGGCTGAGTGGATAGAAGTTCATTGAAATATTGTGGAGATAAGAATCGAGAATAGGTGAGGACCTGTTCGAGAGGAACAAGAATTAAGGAAACATGAAAATTCAGTATATGCCCAAGGGTATATATAAGGAATTGAATCGAGAGTCGGGGCCGGGATTGATTTGGACTTCGTTGGGACGAATATTTACAAAACAACGATGAAGAGTTTGATCCTGGCTCAGGATGAACGCTAGCGGCAGGCCTAACACATGCAAGTCGAGGGGTAACATTTGTGCTTGCACAAGATGACGACCGGCGCACGGGTGCGCACCGCGTATGGAACCTGCCTTGTACAGGGGAATAGCCCAGGGAAACTTGGATTAATGTCCCGTAGTACCGTGACCCGGCATCGGGATACGGTTAAAGCCTTCGGGCGGTATAAGATGGCCATGCGTCCCATTAGCTAGTTGGTAAGGTAACGGCTTACCAAGGCTACGATGGGTAGGGGCCCTGAGAGGGGGATCCCCCACACTGGTACTGAGACACGGACCAGACTCCTACGGGAGGCAGCAGTGAGGAATATTGGACAATGGAGGAGACTCTGATCCAGCCATGCCGCGTGCAGGAAGAATGCCCTATGGGTAGTAAACTGCTTTTATACGGGAAGAAAAAAGAGTACGTGTACTCTACTGACGGTACCGTAAGAATAAGGACCGGCTAACTCCGTGCCAGCAGCCGCGGTAATACGGAGGGTCCGAGCGTTATCCGGAATTATTGGGTTTAAAGGGTCCGTAGGCGGGCCGATAAGTCAGGGGTGAAAGTTTGCAGCTCAACTGTAAAATTGCCTTTGATACTGTTGGTCTTGAGTTATAGTGAAGTTGCCGGAATATGTAGTGTAGCGGTGAAATGCATAGATATTACATAGAACACCGATTGCGAAGGCAGGTGACTAACTATATACTGACGCTGATGGACGAAAGCGTGGGGAGCGAACAGGATTAGATACCCTGGTAGTCCACGCCGTAAACGATGGATACTAGCTGTTCGGGGCCTTGAGTCTTGGGCGGCCAAGCGAAAGTGATAAGTATCCCACCTGGGGAGTACGTTCGCAAGAATGAAACTCAAAGGAATTGACGGGGGCCCGCACAAGCGGTGGAGCATGTGGTTTAATTCGATGATACGCGAGGAACCTTACCAGGGCTTAAATGCATATTGACAGGTCTAGAGATAGATTTTCCTTCGGGCAATTTGCAAGGTGCTGCATGGTTGTCGTCAGCTCGTGCCGTGAGGTGTCAGGTTAAGTCCTATAACGAGCGCAACCCCTACCGTTAGTTGCCAGCATGTCATGATGGGGACTCTAACGGGACTGCCGGTGCAAACCGTGAGGAAGGTGGGGATGACGTCAAATCATCACGGCCCTTACGTCCTGGGCCACACACGTGCTACAATGGTAGGTACAGAGAGCAGCCACGTCGCAAGGCGGAGCGAATCTATAAAACCTATCACAGTTCGGATCGGGGTCTGCAACTCGACCCCGTGAAGCTGGAATCGCTAGTAATCGGATATCAGCCATGATCCGGTGAATACGTTCCCGGGCCTTGTACACACCGCCCGTCAAGCCATGGAAGCCGGGAGTGCCTGAAGTCCGTCACCGTAAGGAGCGGCCTAGGGCAAGATCGGTAACTAGGGCTAAGTCGTAACAAGGTAGCCGTACCGGAAGGTGCGGCTGGAACACCTCCTTTCTAGAGATTGTCCTTTAAGGACGGTCCCTGACGAAGTAAAGAATCGGAATAACGGTCCCGGTCTTTTGATTTAATAATGTTTTCGCTTTAAGAATTGTTCGAAAAAAATAATCTCCATAATTATGATATATAAGTAATTGCTTTTTCCAAAAAAGGTATTTATACTAAGAGGAAAGAGTAGGGACAGTCCCATAGCTCAGCTGGTTAGAGCGCTACACTGATAATGTAGAGGTCGGCAGTTCGAGTCTGCCTGGGACTACAAAAAAGGAATTCGTTTAGAGATAAGCGAAACGTTCATATATTGAAATATTGAAGGAAATTTTAGAAGTTGTGCTACCTGTCAACTGTAAACTGGCAACTGCCGACTTATAGAATGGGGGATTAGCTCAGCTGGCTAGAGCGCCTGCCTTGCACGCAGGAGGTCATCGGTTCGACTCCGATATTCTCCACATTACAATTGACAATGTTCAATTAACGATAAACAATTTTAGATTGTTCATTGTTGACTGGTAATTGTTAACTGTTCAACGTTCATTGACATATT